>DATLVI010000003.1 GCA_035577545.1 Verrucomicrobiia bacterium | reverse complement strand
TACTTGAACGGAAATGTGCATCAGAACTGGCGGTTGACGGCGAGCGCGGACACCCGCGAAGGCCCGGTGAAGGACCTGTTCAGCAACTTCCTGGCCAAGTCGCCCGATTCGTTATTCCGGCGCATCGATCCCGACTATTATTACCCGACGTTTGGCGACGACGGTGTAGTGCAAGAAATGGCGCCAACCTTGGGCAAGTTCTACGTCAAAGCGAGCAATGGCGAGAATTACGGGATGTGGGGCAATTTCAAGGTTGGCTATTTGGATAACGAACTGGCCCACGTCGACCGAGGCTTGTACGGAGCTAACGCACATTACGCGTCCGAACCCACCACCAGCTTCGGCGAGCGGCGGCTCACGGTGGATGGATTCGCCGCCCAACCAGGAACGATGGCGAGCTATGAGGAATTCCGTGGAACGGGAGGATCGCTCTACTTCCTGCACCACCAGGACATCCTGACGGGCTCTGAGCGCGTGCGCATCGAAATTCACGACAAGGCCTCCGGCATCGTCACAGGGGTGGTCAACCTGCAACCCAACGTGGACTACGACATCGACTACCTGCAGGGCCGGTTGCTGCTTTCCCAGCCGCTCTCGTCGACTGCCAACGACAACCTGTTGGTGCGCACCAGCGGCTTGAGCGGTGACGAGGCCTACCTGGTGGCGCGTTACGAATATACGCCAGGTTTCGAAAAGCTGGACCAAGTCGCCGTCGGGGGTCAAGTCCATTACTGGCTCAACGACCATGTGCGGCTCGGCTTTACGGCCGATTCCAACGAGGGGGACTCCACTAGCAACCTCGGCGCCGCAGACCTGACGTTGCGGAAGAGCGCCAATTCCTGGTTCAAGTTGCAGACAGGCCGCAGCACGGGTCTCCTCTCTCCCTCGCTGCAATCCAATGATGGCGGATTTGGGTTTCAGGGTCCTAACGACCAGTCGTTCACCGGCGCGAAGGCTGGCGCCTATCGCGCCGACCTGAGCGTCGGGCTGCGCGATTTCTTCGAGGGTCGCGACGGTCGCTTCACGTTCTATAAGCAGCACCTCGATGCCGGTTATTCATCGCCAGGACAGGCGACGATTAAGGACACCGAGCAATACGGCGGAACGTTCAGGCTGCCCGTGACGAGCAGCTTGAGTCTCGCAGCCAAGGGCGATCAGAAAATCGAGAGCCAGGGGCTCGAGACTCGGGCGGTCGAATTGGACGTGGCCTACAAGCTAGCCGAAAAATGGACCGTCAGCACCGGCGTGCGCAACGACCTGCGTAAGGACAATTCGCCGGTTGTTCCCCTGACGCAGATACAGGGCGAGCGCACGGACGCGGTCGCGCAAGTGAAGTTCGATTCCAGCGCCTCCTGGAGCGCCTATGGCTTCGGCCAGCGCACGGTCGCGGCAAGCGGCGGCCGAGAAGACAATGATCGCATCGGCGTGGGCGGCTCCTATCGCCTGACGAAACGCTTCCGGATCGACGGGGAGGCGTCCGACGGACACCTCGGACCTGGTGGAAAGGTCGGCACGAGCTTTCTCGATTCCCAGGGGACCAGTTATTACCTGAACTATTCGCTGGAAAACGAGCGGACAGACAACGGGCTGCTGCTTCCCGGCAGCCAGGGCAACCTGGTCTTGGGCACGAAGGTGCGGCTCTCCGACACTTCCAGTGTCTACGTCGAGGAGCGTTACCAGAATGGCGGATCCCTGAGCGGACTCACTCACACCACCGGAATCAACCTCACGCCGAAAGAACACTGGAATCTCGGCGGCAGCGGGGAGGTCGGCAAACTGCTCGACTCACAGACCGGCGCCGAAACCGATCGCAAGGCGGCACGGATCAACATGGGCTACGGCCTGGCTAAGATGCAGTTCTCGAGCGCGATCGAGTTTCGCCGGGATAACGCGGAACAACTCGACCGGACACATAACGAAATGACTACATGGCTGTTTCGGAACAATTTCAAGTTGCAACTGACGCCCGACTGGCGCTTGATCGGCAAGCTGGACCGCTCGACCAGTGATAGCTCGCTCGGCGAGTTCTATGCTGGCGGCTACACCGAGGCCGTGGTCGGCTACGCGTACCGTCCAGTGAGGAACGACCGGCTGAACGCCCTGGTCAAGTACACGTACTTCTATAACGTGCCGACCACGGGTCAGGTGGGATTGCAGAACACTGCGGCCGAGTTCCTTCAGAAGAGCCACATCGCCGCGCTCGACCTGACCTACGACCTCACGGCGAATTGGTCCCTCGGAGGCAAGTACGCCTACCGCATGGGACAGGAAAGCCTCGATCGCGTGCACCCGAATTTCTTCGACAACGCCGGGCAGCTCGCGGTGTTGCGCGTGGACTGGCGGTTCCTCAAGGCATGGGATGGCCTGGCGGAGGTGCGAACGCTTTACTTGCCGGATATAAGTCAACGGCGCCGCGGCGCGCTGGCCGCGATCTATCGTCATATTAGCAAGAACCTGAAGGCTGGCGTCGGCTACAACTTCACCGACTTCTCCGACGACCTGACCGATCTGAAGTACAACCACAAAGGCGTATTCGTCAATCTTATCGGGACCATGTGACGCCCGCGCGGCTTTTCTGGACAAGTGGCATGCCGGATTCCAGCTTCCGAACAGCAAACGTTGCGTGAAAGGCGAATAATCAGCTTGCGATTACCCTGCCCCGTCCTTGCCAATAGGCGCCAAAGCTTGCTGAGATAGCGTGCATCCTTTCCCGTACTGCGCCATTACTTCCCATTCTGTTTCGCTCCCTTAGCCTATACTGCGCCAACATTTGACGTGCGTGCCGTTCGGGAAGAGCTACGTGACCAGCACTTTGAAGCTACAGAAGGACCGGTGCGAATTGACCCTGACAATCAACACACTCGGAAGACGATGCGGTTAGGAAGAGTTGTCGAGGGAGGACAATTCGAGGTCGTGCGGAGTTCAGTGAAGCCCGTCCGGCGTGAACTTAGGCGTTCAACTTCGCGCCATGTCCGGTACCGAGCTGTCCCGCGTACGAACCGAACTCTAACGACTGCGAATACTCACAACCATTTCGCCACATCCAGTACAACCGGATCGCCAGCCTACGTCCCATCGCTACCTTGGCAATGCTTCTGTGTCGACGCATGGCCAAGCGTATGTACCGACGTCGCCAGTCAGGATGGTTACGCGCTGCTGCTTGGGCCGCCTCCACCAGCAAGAAGCGCAACAAGGAACTGCCTTGCTTGCTGATGTGCCCCAGCCGTTGCTTGCCAGCACTGGAGTCCTCACTCGGAATCATTCCCACGTAGGTGCCGATCTGCTTGCCACGAGAAAACCGAGTCGGAGTTCCGATGATCAACACGTAGGCGAGTGCCGTAAGCGGACCAACACCGGGATGGGTCATCAGCTGCAGCACTTCGGGTCGCGTTCTGGCTTCCAGCTCGACGGCTGCGGTTAACTCCTCAATCGTCGGATTCATGCGGTCCAGCAACTCTTGCCGCCGTCGACTGGCCCAAGGAGCCAGCGTGAGCTTCTCTAACTGTGCTCGCCCCTGTTCGCTGAACAGTTTTTTCTTCCAGCGATAGCCCTCGTTCATGGCCAACGCCTGCAACTGATTCATGATCCGTGTGCGCATCTGCACCAAGCGATGCCGGTGCCACAACAGTTGCCTGAGATCTCGATTCTCCGGGCTCGGTACCCAGATTTGCGGGAAGTTCTTTTCCCGCATCAGCCTGAGCAGAAGTTGGGCATCCTTGCGGTCGGTCTTCTGCTTTTTCACTCGCTTGGCCTTGATCTCCGCTGGATCGCCGATCCACAGCTCGAAACCTAATTCAGCGAGTAGCCGCTCGAACCAGCGTGAATATCCGGTAGCCTCCATTCCTACCCGTACGCTGATTCCTCGCTGCTTCAGGTCTCGGTAGAATTTCTCTGCTTGCCCATCACTGTGGTTCAGTTCCTGCTCACCACACTCACCCGTCTCTTCTACAAAAAAATGCAATCTGCTGAAAGCTCGGGTGGTAATCTACGCCTATTATCATCATGTTCGCCTCCTTTCTCCCGAGCCTGCGGTCGTCGATAAACCACAGTTTACCCGGGTCAAGGAGCCGACATTGTTATGCAATCATGTACCGCGCCAGTACTTTACTTGTCCGTGGCACTTTGATGTGCGGAGTCACTGGACGGAACGTATCGGGCTTGGCATCGGTAGCCGGGCGCTTATAGAGTAGAGTAAGGCGGACCAGTAGCAGGGCAATTATTCGTGAAAAGTATGTACTTAAAGTATATATAAGAGTATTGTTATGTCCTATCAAAAACGAACAGACCCGGGCGGGGAGCTAATGCAGCCCTCAGTCTCCGCAAGGGCAAAACTGCAAAACGAACTTCGACAAGTCTTTTAAATCCACCAACTTAACTCTTTGGAGTAGTGATTCGAACCCTCAATATTTACAAGAACGCGTTGTATGAGGTAAGCCAGAGAAGATCAAAATCAGCGAGAAGATGTTCCTAATAACAATCGAAGGATTTCTCTCGATCGCGCTTCAGGGAAGACCAGCGCCCAGCTTTTGGTAGACGGCTTGCGCTTCGGTCAGACGCTTCAGCACATATTCCTTTTCGGCGGGAGAATTCCAGTCGGGGTAGTGGGAGGTCACATCGATCGTCCGGTCGACCCAGGCCGCAAAATATTTTGCATCTTCGGTCGAGCGCGGCGCTTTCCCGGCTATTGTCATGTAAATCGGGCTCGTTGTCGCATAGACATATTTGTCCAGCACCGGATACTCCGCGTTGTCGCTCGAAGCCCGCAGCACGCACCATCCGCTTTCCTTAAGCGGCAGCGTTCCTTTCACATCGCCCGAATCACGCGCTCCCTCAAGCTTCAGTGTTGCCGCGACTCGTCCGTTGCAAACCACTTCGAAATGATCCATCGGCACAATCGATCGCAATTTCGCCGTAAAAGGCACAGCGGCTTGCGCACCGTCAAACCTTAATTCGTCCCCAACTTTAAGTCCGCCGAGCGTAAACTCAATCAACGGCCCATTCGTCGCGAAAGTCCGACCATTTCTCAAGGAATCCATCCAGGCCTGCAAACTTACCGGCTCTCCAGGAACGGAAGCGTAGACCCGATCCATGCCGACTTGACCTCGAATCGGCGC
>DATLVI010000002.1 GCA_035577545.1 Verrucomicrobiia bacterium | reverse complement strand
TACTAATCCACCGCCCTGTGGGAGGGGTTTTCAACCCCGATTCTCTGTTCGCTTGCGCTTGCGCAACGCCCACCCGCAACGTACTATTCTTCCACACATGGAAACCGAAATCATGACGGTCCGGGAGGTCGCCAATTATCTCCGTTTGAGCGAGAAGACCGTCACCCGCATGGCGCAGGAAGGCCAGATCCCCGCGCAAAAACTCGCGCGCCAATGGCGCTTCGAGCGCGGCTCGATCGACTCGTGGATGGCCAAGCGCGCCGCGACGCCGGTTAACGAGCAACAACTTTCGCCCGAGGACACGGGCCTGCCCCCGGAGCTGACCGTCGCCAACGCCATTGTGCCCGCGCGCATCAACCTTAACCTCACCGCGTCGGATAAGAACGGCGTGCTGCGCGAGTTGTGCGCGATGGTCCTCGACCCGAGCGAGGGGCGCCTTTTCGAAACGCTCTTCGAGGCCCTCAGGGCGCGCGAAGATTTGTGCCCCACCTGTGTCACCGAGGGTGTCGCCATCCCGCATGCCCGCAACGCCCTCGTCGGCCTCGTCGACAGCCCCGTGCTCGCGTACGGACGGCACAACCAGGGCATTGACTTTGGCGCGCTCGACGGCAAACCCGTTCATCATTTCTTTCTGCTCTGCGCCCCGAACGTTCGCCAGCACCTGCAACTGCTCTCGCGACTCGCGCGGCTCGTGAACAACGCGGACTTCCGCGCCAAATTGATGACCGCGAAATTGCCCGACGACGTCCTCGCGTTGATACGCGAGGCGGAAGAACGCCTCGTGCCGCACTGACCCATGCGCTTTCCCATTTATCGCCCCCGCCGATTGCGGCAAAACCCACGGCTCCGCGCCTTGGTGCGCGAAACGGAATTGTCTGCCGCCGACCTCGTCATGCCGCTGTTTGTGCGCGAAGGTTCGCGCCTCCGCAAACCAATCAGCTCCATGCCCGGCCAGTTCCAGCTTTCCGTCGACGAACTCGTGAAAGAATCCGAGCGTGCCGCGAAGCTCGGCGTGCCGGCGGTCATTTTGTTTGGGATCCCCGACAAGAAAGACGAAAAGGCGAGCGGGGCCTACGCCGCCAACGGCATCATTCCGAAGGCCGTGCGCGCGTTGAAGAAGGAATTGCCCGAGCTCATCGTCATTTGCGACGTGTGTCTCTGCGAATACATGAGCCACGGCCATTGCGGCATTGTCCGCAAGTCAGGAAAAAACTTTCGCATCGACAACGACGCCTCGCTGAATCTGCTCGCAAGATCTTCCGTGGCCTATGCCGCCGCGGGCGCCGACATCGTCGCCCCGAGCGACATGATGGACGGACGCGTCGCCGCCATCCGCGCGGCGCTGGACGAAACCGGTTTTGCCGACACGCCCATCATGAGCTACGCGGCGAAATTCGCCTCCGCCTACTACGGCCCGTTCCGCGAAGCCGCCGAGTCGCCCCCGCAATTCGGCGACCGCCGCACCTACCAGATGGATTTCGCCAACGCCGACGAAGCCCTGCGCGAAGTCGCACTCGATATCGAGGAAGGCGCCGACATCGTGATGGTCAAGCCCGCGCTCGGTTACCAGGACCTCATCTGGCGCGTGAAAGAAAAGTTCCGCTATCCCGTCGCCTGCTACAACGTCAGCGGCGAATACGCCATGCTCAAAGCCGCCGCCCAAAACGGCTGGCTCGACGAAAAACAAGCCGTCCTGGAAATGCTCACCGGCTTCCGCCGCTCCGGCGCAGACATCATCCTGACCTACTGGGCTCAACAAGCCGCCAAGTGGTTGAAGGAATAACTATCTTTCGATAGTCACGATCTTCAACTGTGCATCACCAGTGTGAACTGGATCAACCCCTAGCTATTCGCGCGCCTCCCACGGTGGCTTAAGATCGGGTAGTGGTGGGACTTTTTTACCTTGCAGGAGCTTCTCAACTCTTTCGCGTGTGTTGAAATCGGGTAAGGCAAGGGCAAGGATACGAGTGCGTCCCCGCAATAGTAGAAGGTGGAGCATGCTTCCTTCAAACTGCCTTTCGACTACAGTCCAACCTGAAAGACTCTGATAACTCAAATCACCAAACTGTTTGCCGGAGAATAAGCTAATGCCTCTTTCGCGAAAGCTGATCTCGTTGCAGCGGGCCGGATGAGTAACATTTAGCCAGTGAAGCCAAGTGAAAAAAGATGTGATAGGAATCGAAAGACAGAGAAAAGCAGCCGCTGGAATAGTGTCTAATTGAAAAAGATGCAGTAGGAGCCAGGGGAGGATTATAAAGCCGAAGCACCGGGCAAAGAACCAGGCTGTTTTGGCGAGCCGAGGCAACAACGGCTCGGCCACGACGAGGCTTGTCCGGTAACGAGGCCAATCTTTCGACTCGACCCAGTGTACAATGGGTTGGGGAAATCCTTCTGGTCTCCAACCCGACCGTGATAGATCGTGCGGACCCATGACGATCGAAGCTTGGGAGCAAATGAAATCCCTTATAGCACGATAACTTTCAACGTTGGGAAGACAGACAGCTCCGATCTCGAAATTTCCTCTGGACGTAAACATGCTGATACTTCCGTTGGACGCCCGTGAATTGTCCTCCATGCGAATGATTTCCGTATAAGCGATTCGCATAATTCGAGTTCGAGCAAACCCGCGTGGAAAGAAAATGGCATCCTCAGTTAATTCAAGTTTACGTGGAGATACGATACGGCGAGTCCCCATGATTATTGCTAAAAACGCGAACATCGCACTCAAGGCAATGAAAGCGACGAAAAGTACGCTCGAAGCGTTCTTGGCCAAATGCAGCATGAAAACTGATAACCCTCCATAAAAGAGTGTTCCAATAATCACTGCACGCCACGGCAAGTTATAGTCATATCGGAGGGTCATGGGGCTAAACTCTTTACTCGGACAGATTCTACTTCGTGCAAACGAGCTCCCGCCGCTCCGGCGCCGACATCATCCTCACCTACTGGGCCCAACCCGCCGTCAAGTGGCTGAAGGAGTGGCCGCCGCCTAGCCGCAAGGCTTAAGCCTGCAAAACTCCTATCGTGACTTCGATTTTTCCATTGCGGGTGTACTCCCAATCCATCATGGCAAAGAGATGTCCATGCGATAGAATTCCTGCGGCGGAATCGGGTTGGTGTCCGTGATGGTGACTTGGCTGCCATTCGTCACAGGGCCTGCGTAGCTTGTCAGGGGCAACCAACTGCCGCTCACCAGGTCCGTGCTGAACCGCGGTAGGTAGCTGCGACCCGAAGTAAGCGGAGTGAAAAACAGGTTGTTCTGCGAGGGCTGGTTCGTAACGCCGGCGATGCTGAGCACGAACACCGAAGCCGGGTTCGTGGGATCGAGACCGGCCACGTATTTGAAGAAATTGTTCTGGCCGGTGCCGTCGGCGTCGCAGGTGGCGCAAGAGGAACTGTTGGTGGCCGCCGCGGTGCCGAAATACTGGATTCGCCACCAGTCGGGAATTCCATCGCCGAAGCTATACGGCCCATTGCCGGCGACGACGCTGACATCATCCAGATCAACAAAACTGGGGGCGTTACGACCGGCAAACGAGATGGTGGCCGTCACTCCCGTGGCTATCACCGAAAAATCGAAATTCGACCAGCCGAAATTGCTGTTGCTGGGAGTGATTTGCAAGAGGGGGTTCCCATCCCAGCTGACAGTCAGGAACGAACTTAAATCTCCCTCTGAGTTGTTCACCCAAAAGTTAAAGTCATACCGGACGCCTGGCTGGGTCAGCACCTGTTGAGACAAGGTGTCATTGAGACCTTGGTTCGCGCCGAAAAACGCGTCATAGTTCCCCGAATGTGGGTTGTCGTTGGTTATTACCAAAACGCTTCCGGAAGCCGCTGGTGTCCGCGTCCACCCACTGAAATTCCCGGTCTCAAACCCTGGATTGGCTACCAGGTTTTGTCCGTTGGTTGCCTGACCGTAAAGCTGGCACTCCCAAAAACCGGCGATTCCATTCAGGGAGGTGACACTCGTCACCCAAACCCGAACGTAACGGGTGGTGGCGATAAAGTTGTTGGTGGTATTTCCAACCGATGCGGCGCTGGGCACCAGGGTGGTGTAGTTCGTGTCGTCATTACTGACGTCGATCTCGTACGTGTATGACCGAAAGCCGGCACCGAACCAATCGATTACTGCTCGGTAGATGTTTTGTGTCGATCCCAGATCCACTCTCCACCACTGGGGATAAGTCCCATCAGCGGCGGACCATCGGGTCGAGATGGCATTACCGTCGTTGGCATTCGTTGGGACGTTTCCCGCGGAGAAACTGCTGGCGATGGCCGGCAGGCCCTGGGAGACCAATCCCGTCGGATTCGTTTGACCCAGGACAGCCGGAGTCGAAACACTGAGCGCTCCCAGGCAAAGGACCAAAGTGATTCGTTTCATGAAGTACCCCTCCATGGGAGCTGTACGTTTAGACGTGAAGCAGGACAGGTCGGTCGCATTCGGGGAACTCGTCCTCGTTCGGATGAAGGATACATCGATACAGCAGTCAGTTAGTTCGACTTCGACTGGCTTTTGCCCATTGCGACCAGCCGAATGGCACCAGATCAGATCGCTCTGCTCGTCAGCTAAGAACAAGGTTCTTTGGTACCAGACCCAGACCGCCAGTTCAAGCCAAATCGGGGCCGTAACGGCAACAGTAAAGGGGTCAACGCTTGACACTTGACGAAAAAACGGGTCAGTCCGCTTTTTATAATGGACGCCTCATTTGACCACCCGCTCCGCCTTCCTTTGACACGCAAACCTCGTTGTCACCGCGGCCGACTGAGTACACTGGACAGATTCTCTTTGGTGTAGCACGCTCCCGCCGCTCCGGCGTTTACCCGCCTCCGGCGGCGCCGACATCATCCTCACCTACTGGGCCCAACAAGCCGCCAAGTGGTTGAAGGATTAGTTGGCGATCGCCTCGCGAAGTTCTCTGAGAAATTTCGGCACAACTACAAAAGGATCGTAGTTTCCGCCGCTGGGCGGAGACAATGTCTCAATCGGAAGATAGCCGCGATAGCCGGAGTCGCGGACGATATGTACCAATCGTTTCAGGTCGGTGGGACTGGCATCTTCGGCTTCCACGCCCAACGGACTTTGCTTGATCTGCCAGTTTACCGCGTAGGGCGCGGCCTTCGCAATCTCCGCATACGGGTCGGCCGCTTGGAACTTGCCGGTATCCACGATGGCACCACACCACGGCGAATCAATGCGTTTGAGGAGACTGATCAGATTGTCGGCGGTCTTCAGAAAATCACCGTGGTTCTGGACGCCGATGATCACGCCAAATTTTGCGGCGTGATCCGCGCACTCGCGAATATCGGTGGCGATCCATTCCTCCACCTGGTCGCGTGTCGCGCCCTTCGACGCTGTTTGCCACGTCTGCTCACGCATCTGGGTGTCGGCAAACACGCGCAGCACGGGCGCGCCAAGCTTGCCCGCCACCTCGCACCAATTCTTGATGCGCTGCACGTCTTTGGCGCGCGCGGCCTTGTCCGCCGCCGTGATATTATTCCTTATGCCCGTGCCGCTGATGCCGAGACCAAGATCGAACGCCCGTCGCTTCAGCTCGAAAATATATTTGTCGGTGGGTACACCCGGACCATCATTTTCATAACCGGGGAAATAATAACCTGTGACATCGAAGCCGTCGAAATTCTGCTTCGCACAAAAATCGGCGAGGTCGAGCAGACTGATGCCCGCGCCGCGGCCCTGAAGATGGTCGTTCAGCAGCTTGTTAAAGGAGTAGGCATTGCAAGAAACCTTGAGTGCCGAGGCTCCCACCCTTTTGATCGGCTCGAAGGCCATGGCCGAAACGGTCCCCATTCCGATGCCTGCAGCGCACAAAGGCAGGACGGATGCACTTTTGATAAAATCCCGTCTGGTTAGTTTATTGCTCATTTTTCGCTTGGGGAGCAAAGCCCGGGGGAGAATATCCTGATTTCGTTCATTTGGTCAATTTGGATGATGGCAGCCGGTCCTGCCGTGATAGACTTTTGATTCTGTCGACACTATTCTCATCATCGAATGAAAGTACGCAATCTCCTTTCAGCGTTCATCACGACAGGCTTTCTTGCAACGCTGCCGGTTCTGGCGCAGGACGGCTGGGTCAACCTGTTCAACGGAAAAAATCTCGACGGCTGGGAAGAACACAGCGGCAGAGCGAAGTATACCGTTGAAGACGGCGAGTTGACCGGCGAATCGGTTTCCGGCACGGGCAACAGTTTTCTTTGCACCAAGCGGACGTACGGAAGTTTTGAGCTGGAACTGGAGTTCAAGTGCGACGCGCTGCTGAATTCGGGCGTGCAAATCCGCAGCGAGGTTTTTCCAGATATGCGGACGCTAAACATTGGCGGCAAGGAAATCAAGGTCCCAGCCGATCGCGTTCACGGCTACCAATGTGAAATTGACATGGACGTGGCGCGCGGCCGGATGTGGACGGCGGGCATTTACGACGAAGCGCGGCGCGGCTGGCTGTTTCCCGCCGATGGCGAAAAGGGCAAGCAGGGCCTGGCGTTCTCCGAACAAGGCCGCGCAGCCAGCAAGAGCGGGGAATGGAACAAGCTTCGCGTCGTCGCGAACGGACCGTCCATCAAGACCTGGCTGAACGGCGTGGCGCGCGCTGAGATCAATGACAGCCTCACGCTGCGCGGTATCATTGGCTTGCAGGTTCACGACATCGGCCAGGACCCGAACAAGGTCGGGCTGAAAGTTCGCTTCCGCAACCTCCGCATCCGCGAAATCGAATCTGATCCCGCCGGCGCCGCGCCCAACACACTGACCGAACAGGAAAAAGCCGACGGCTGGCAATTGCTCTGGGATGGCAACACTTCAAACGGCTGGCGTAGTGCCAGGTCGGAAAACTTTCCCTCAAAGGGCTGGAAGATTCACGACGGTGTGCTGGCCGTCCACGAAAACGGTGGTGAGGAGTCCGCCGGTGGCGGCGACATCATCACGCGCAAACGCTACGCGAATTTTGAACTTGTCGCGGATTTCAAGACCACCATCGGTTGCAACAGCGGCATTAAGATTTTTGTGCAACCCAATCTTTCGCCGGTTGATCCGAAGACCGGCACGAACGCGGCCGTCGGCTCGGCCATCGGCATGGAATTCCAGATTCTCGACGACGCGCATCATCCTGACGCCAAGCTGGGCCGCGACGGCGACCGCACGCTGGGTTCGCTTTATGATTTGATTCCGGCGCCCGCCGATAAAAACGTCCTGCCGGTTGGGGAATGGAATCACGCGCGGATTTTGTCGCAGGGCAAGCGCGTCGAGTTCTGGCTTAACGGCAAGAAGACGGTGGAGTTTGAGCGCGGATCGGCTGCGTTCCGCGACGCGGTTGCCAGGAGTAAATTCAAGAACATCCCTGATTTCGGCGAATGGGCGGATGGCCATATTTTGTTGCAGGAACACGGCAGCGAAGTTTCCTTCCGCAATGTAAAGATTCGTGAACTGCATTGACCGGCCACCGCCGTGGCAACCTGGCGCAAAACTGAATCTACCACGGAGAGGATCGTCCCCGCATACTACATTCGCAACGATCAGGGCGCGTCGTCAAATCTTGCGAACCGTACCCATTGTGTCAATACTAAGGACTGACCCGTTTGCCCTACCAGTAGCTGTCATGACAGTGCGCGCTCATCGAGCCAGTCGACGTAGAGGCGGCGCTCCGCAAAAAGCCATGAACCGTCCATCTTTACAAAGGTATCAAGATAGCGCAGCGAGGCGACCATCAAGCGTCGCTTTTCACCGTCGACTGTAATGTGATGCGCCAGGCAGTAGGCTTCCCCGGTGGCTCGGTCGCCCGTTAGCGAGAAGATAGTGCTTTGCCCGACGAAGTGTGTGGTGGCCTCGTATTTGTTCAGCTCTGCGAAAACGGGAGCGAGCGCCTCGCGTGAGTGCAGATCCTGTGAGGCCGCCGGATCCTTGGCATTCATGTATACCACGAAGTGGGTGTCGGTAGTAAAGAGAGCCATCTGGCCTTTCGCATCGCGGCGATCGGCGCAGTGGGCGTAGGCCTCGACGAGTTCCCGGATAGCGAGGCGATCCGCGGCTTCAGTGGGTGAGATGGTTGCGTGTTTCATGAACTGGTATTATTTCGATTTGTTCAGGAACGGCAAGAGCGTTCATTCGAGGATGGCTCGCGGTTCGAGAAGCCGCATTCCTGTGGCGCGCGCCGGCCCGCTGTTCGGAAATGCGATGGCGAGCGCTGTCGGGATCGCCTTGCCGAGGTCGACATCATCGAGGAGGATGTTGGGCGACCACATTCAAAGCGAGCGGATTACGCGCATCAGGTTTTTGAGCTTGCGGCGTGCGGTGCTTCTGCCCTCTTTGAGATTTTGTTCAAGCGATAGCCCGACAAAAAACGTCACCACCATCTCCGCGATCGTGTCCGGATCCAATTTTGTTCGCTCGGCGCTTATGTTTTTTGCGAGCAATCGCTTCAGGTGACCCAAAGTCATCGTCACCATCTCCTGTGCTTCCGACGGCACCACCGCAAGTTCGCGCATTGAATTGATGGCAAAACAACCCGTTTGTCCATCGGGGCAATCCCGCACGACCTGGAGAAAACGCTCCACGTTCGCCCAGCCCAACGGTTCCCGGGTCAACAGCTCTTTGCCATGACGATTCTCAATGTAATATTTAAGGCTCGCGAGATACAGGTCCTCCTTGCTCTTGAACTCCGAGTAGAGGCCCGATTTGTTGACGCCGGTGGCCTTTTCCAGGGCCTGGATACCGGTGTCTGCAAATCCACGTTTCCAAAAGACGGGCACCGCCTTTTTCAGAAGGCTGTCTCGGCTGAATTTTTTCGGTCTGCCCACGTTGCGCATGTTTCAATATTGCAGATGAGAGCGGCAAGTAAAATGATTCGCGCAAAAAATAGTTGAATCTATTCTGAACCGAACAGTTCAAAATAGCATCGTAATTGCCGGGCATATTGTCCCGATGAAAGAATATGAAAACTCAGGTTGCCTTCACGGATTTAACTCAACGGCCGGCCCGAAGCGTTCGCGCACGCCTGGGTGGTTTTATAATCCTGGCGCGCATGTTGGACAAGGCCGCCAAACCGTAGTACGTCCCTACAGAAAAGGAGGACTAATATGCGCGCAATGAGAGCGGAACAATTTAGTGGTTATGAAGCGTTGAAGCTCGTCGAACTACCAAAACCAGCGGTCGGGGACGGGAAAGTACTGGTGCGAATGACCGCAGCCGGCGTCACGCCGCTCGACCATACGATTCTCTCCGGCAAATTTCCCCACCCCCTGAAGGCGCCACTGGTCCTGGGCAACGAAGGAGCGGGCGTGGTAGAGGAGGGAGGCGGAACGGATTTTCCCGTCGGCTCACGCGTGATGTTCTGGGGCACCTATGGCGCTTTTGAGGATGGAACTTACAGTGAGTGGGTTGCTGTACGGAAGAAGGACCTTTGCCTGATTCCTGATAATGTCGACGACGTGAGTGCTGCAGGCATTCCGGTCGCGTATCTCACCGCGCAGGTGGCTCTTACCCTGGCTGGTTTTCGGGCAGGCAAGACTGTTCTGGCACCGGCGATCGGAGGATCGATCGGCAATGCAGTGACGCAATTGGCGCGCGCCTTGGGCGCAAAACACGCCATCTCAAGCACGACCAATCATGCGAAAGCCGAGCAGGCGAAGACGCTCGGATTCAATGAAGTCGTCGATACCTCCTTGGAGAAGTTGGGTGACGGCGTGCGTCGTATCACGGGCGGTTATGGCGCAGACATTGTCATCGACGGAATCGGTGGCGAAGTCTTGAGCGAGGCGCTCGGAACGCTCGCGTCGGGAGGAAGCCTCACAACACTGGGGTATTCCGCAAGCCGTAAGACAACCATTGACGTGACAAATCTCATCGTGCCACAGGCCAGCATCCGGGGTTTCAACATGTTTGCTCAGCCGCAGGCGGCTGTTACCGACGCATGGAACGTTATTGTCTCCCTGCTTGGGTCCGGCGCAATCAAACCGATCGTGGCTAAGACCTTCCCTCTGGCCGAAGCGGCTGATGCTCTACGTTACCTCGTTGAGGGCCGACCCTTTGGCAGAGTCGTCCTCACAATCTGACAGGCTCTGATGAGAGGCGGGGCGCTAGCCTGGCTAACAAACACAACCGACGACAAAGAAAGGACAAAACATATGAGCAATAACAATGGACAACAATTGGCGGGCAAGGTTGCGGTGGTCACGGGAGGGTCGCGTGGCATCGGTGCGGCGATTGCCAGGCGTCTGGCCGCGGACGGGGCGAGCGTTGCCGTTACCTACTCCAAAGGTGTAGACGCCGCCACGTCGGTTGTTAAAGCGATCGAAAGCACCGGCGGAAAGGCGATTGCGATCCAGGCAGATGCCGCTGATGCCGACGCTGTTAAAGCTGCGGTCGAAAAGACCGTCGCGACCTTCGGACGACTGGATGTGCTGGTGAACAATGCCGGCACGGCCATTCCAAAGAAGTTCGAGGAGGCCACGCTCGAGGAGATGGATCGTGTAATCAACATCAATGTCCGCGGCGTATTTGTTGCGACGCAAGCGGCGTTGAAACATATGAGGGACGGCGGTCGCATCATCACGATCGGCTCGTCCGTGGGCGAGCGTGTGCTGGTGCCCGGCTTGGTGCCCTACGCGGCAACCAAGGGGGCAGTGAAGATTTTTACACAGGGATTGGCCAGAGAGGTTGGGAGCCGGGGCATTACTGTCAATAACGTCCAGCCCGGTCCCATCGACACGGATTTAAATCCCGCCGCGGGTGATTGGGCGGCGCCACAGAAGGCCGTCACCGCACTCAACCGCTATGGACATGTTGACGATATCGCCGCGATGGTGGCATTCGTCGCCGGTCCGGAAGCCTCTTACATCACCGGCGCGAACCTGACAGTCGATGGCGGCATGAACGCCTAATCGCCCCTTCGCAGGCAAAGAGGGGGCTGCCCGAGATGCATTGATGGCTCTGCATCCAGTCGGCGCTTGCAAAGGGCGAGGAGATCATCGGGGTCATCGGGGTCAACTCTGTACTCTGGACAGATTCTCTTTGATACAGACCGGCTTCCGGCGCCGACATCATCGCACCTACTCGGCGCAGCAAGCTGTGAAGTGGCTGAAGGAGTAATTGCCGTGCGTAGTCGCAGGCTTCAGCCTGCGTATTGCGAATACTAGCTCAACTGGAAGAATTTGTAGACGAACCAGCCCAGCACCAATACCGCGACCGCGCCGAGCCCCAGCACCACCCACATCCAAATATTGGTGTTGCCACTTTTCTTGCGGCCGAACGGGGAGGAAGAGCCGAACGCGGGGGGTGGGCCACCGCCTTTGCCAACTTGGGCGATGTCCACACCGGTTTGCGTCGGCGGCAACGGCTGGCTGGCTTTCTTGATGTCCGACTCGAACCGCATCTCGACGGAGCCCATGCGGACCTGGTCGCCGTTGTTCAGCTTCGTCTCTGTGATGCGCATGCCGTTCACGCGCGTGCCGTTGGTGGAGTTGAGATCGCGAATCTTGTAGCCGTCACCTTCGAGGACGAACATCGCATGGTGATGCGACATGGTGCCGTCTTCCATGCGGACCAGATTGTCCAATCCGCGGCCAATGGTCACGCGTTCCTCGAGCAGGTCAAATACCTTGCCCTCCAACTGGCCCGACAGGATATGCAATTTCGGCATTCAGTGATCTCCGTCTGTAACCGGCTAAAACCGTCCTGCATGATGCTTGCTAGTTTCGACCAAGTCAATTTTGATTTTTAATCGCCCGCCATCGCTCGCCCGGCCAGCCAGCCAGTCGTCCAGGCCGACTGGAAATTGAAGCCGCCGGTGATCCCGTCGATGTCCAGCAACTCACCCGCAAAGTAAAGGCCCGGGCAAATCCGGCTCTCCATCGTCTTGAAATTCACCTCGCGCAAGCGTACCCCGCCGCAGGTGACAAACTCGTCCTTGTTCAGGCTTTTGCCGGTCACCGCTGCTTCCGTGCGAATCAATTGCTGGACCAGCCGGTGTTGCGCCGCGCGTGTCAGCCGCGACCAGCGTGTGTCCGGTTCGACACCCGCCGTCGCGACGAGGCGTTCCCACAGACGGGCGGGCAGGGGAGCAATGGGCGTGTTGATGACCAACTTGGCCGGTTGCTGTTCACGGCGCGCGTTCAACTCTGCCGCAATCTCTTCCGCTCCGAGGTGCGGCAACCAGGCCAAATGCAACGCGAACTTGTAGTCGCAGGCATGCAGTTCGCGCGCGCCCCACGCCGAGAGACGCAAAATCACCGGCCCGCTCAATCCCGTGTGCGTCACCAGTACCGCGCCCCTCTCTCGCAACCGCGTGCCCGGCACCGATGCCTCCACCGACTCAACCGAAATCCCCGCCAAACCCCGCAACCACGCCGTCGCCGAGTGGAACGTGAACAACGACGGCACCGGCGGTTCCAAAGTGTGCCCGAGCGAAACCGCCAACTGTCCCCCCGCCACCGTTCGACACCCGCCCGTCGCCAAGAGCAACCGGTCACAAGACTGCGTCTCGCCATTCGACAACGTCAGGTCGAATCCACCTTTCTCACCCTTCACCCCGCGTTCCACCCCGCAATGCGCCACCAGTTTCACACCCGCCGCTTTCGCAGCGCCGACAAGGCAATCAATAATCGTTTCTGAAGAATCACTGGTGGGAAACATCCGTCCATCGCTCTCGGTCTTCAGTTTCACCCCCCGTTCCTTGAACCACGCGACCGTATCACTCGCCTGAAACCGCTGGAACGGCCCAATTAACGCCCGTTCCCCGCGCGGAAATCGCGTCGTAAATTCCCGCGCATCGAAACAGGCATGCGTCACGTTGCAACGTCCGCCTCCGGAAATGCGCACCTTGGAAAGAAACTGCGCCGACTTCTCCAGAATCGTCACCTCCGCCTGCGGCATCGCCTCCGCGCAAGTGATCGCCGCAAAAAATCCAGCCGCCCCTCCGCCCACCACCATGACGCGTCGCGAACTCATCCGTACCACGCCCCTACTCGGGGCTAACCCGGCGGCGCGATTCCTTTTTGGCGCCGTGGTGAGACTTGTTATCCAGCATGCGTTGTTTGGCGCGACGGCTGCGTTTGCGTTTTTGGCGGCGAATTTTTTCAACGCGGGAACGCTCCGCATCAACGAAACCTTTCTTGAACGCTTCGATTTTGTCGAGCAGGAGACGGCGCGCAAGAAAACGGTTGAGTGCCTGCTGCCGGGTGTCCTGGCATTTGACCTGAATTTGCGTCGGACGGTGGATCAACATCACACAAGTGGACACCTTGTTCACGTTCTGCCCGCCGTGGCCGCCCGAACGGACAAACGTCTCGTCTATGTCCGCCTCGCGCACGCCCAGCGCCGCCATCCGCTGGTTTAGCTGGCTCTCCTTTTCCGGGCTGACGGGAAACGCGCTCATGGGAACAGCGTATCCGGCCTCCGCATGAAAGGCAATCGACGGATTCGTGTTGGCAGCGTTGTTGAGGATGAGTAGCATGCCGCGATGCAAAAGCTACCGGACAGCGTTCGGATGGAAGTGGGACGGGGCGGGCTGAAGCGCCTGGTGATTCAATCGATGCAAGCGGAGGCGGAAATCTACCTGCACGGCGCACATGTGACCAGGTTCCAGCCGAACGGACAGAAACCGGTGCTGTTCATGAGCGCGAAAAGCATGTTCGAGCCGGGCAAACCGATCCGCGGCGGCGTGCCGATCTGTTTTCCATGGTTCGGCGCGCGGCAAGACGGGCAGCCCGGTTCCCCGCACGGATTCGCGCGGTTGATCGAGTGGGAACTTGTGTCGGCGGAGCAAGCCAGCGATGGGATCGTAGAGGCTCGGTTGCGTTTGGTATCCAGCGAAGCCACACGCGTGATGTGGGACGGGGAGTTTGAAGCGGAGTATCGGGTAAGAATCGGCTCAACCCTCGGGTTGGAGTTGTACGTGAAAAATACCGGCGACCAGCCGTTGCGTATTGAGGAAGCCCTGCACACCTATCTGGCGGTCAGCGATGCACGGCAGGTAAGCATTGAAGGATTGGCGGGTTCCACTTATCTCAACACCGTCGCCCCGCCTCGCACGGAGACGCAAGACGCTGCCCCGATTCGCATCACCGCCGAGACGGATCGGATTTATTTTAATACGCAAGTCACCTGCCTTGCGCATGATCCCGGTTGGCAGCGCCGGTTGGTAGTGGAGAAAACCGGCTCGAACGCGACCGTCGTGTGGAACCCCTGGATTGCCAAGGCCAAAGCGATGCCTGATTTTGGCGACGATGAGTGGCCCTTCATGCTCTGCATCGAAACCTGCAACGTTCGCGAAAATGCCGTCACGATCGCGGCTGGCCAATCCCATATAATGGGGGCGACGATCCGCGAAGAGAAAATCGGCGTTGAATAATTACAGACCCCCTTCGTCCATGCATGCGATGACCATGGAAAGGTTTTGTTGAAATGAAAATACGATTCTTGAGTTTTCTGTGCGCGGTCGTAGGACTTTCGTCGCTGGCGGCGAACAAGTCGGTCGCCAGCAACGTAAGCTTTTCGATCAGCGTGTTCGACGCCCCATTGGGGCGGTGTGGTAGTTGGGTTGACCGGCCCGGCTACGGACGCTGCTGGCACCCCGCGTACGTGTCGTCTGAATGGCGTCCGTATTGCGAGGGTTATTGGTTGTGGACGGACGGAGGTTGGTATTGGGTCAGCGATGAACAATGGGCCTGGGCCACCTATCACTATGGTCGTTGGGTGGAGGATTCCTACTACGGCTGGGTTTGGGTGCCGGACACGGAGTGGGCTCCGTCGTGGGTGTCCTGGCGCGAGGGAGATGGATACGTCGGCTGGGCGCCGCTGCCGCCCGGGGCTGGCTTCGGCCCGCAGGGATACGTGGTCGTACGGGAAGAGGCGCTGCCGCCGCGCGCCTTCGTGTTTATCGAAATCGGTCATTTTTGCGAACCGATTCATCGCCGCGCCGTGGTCGTGAACAACGTCACGATCATCAACAAGACCCTCAATATCACGAAAATCACCCGCGTCAACAACGTGGTGGTCAACAACGGCCCGAAGGTTGAAACAATCCAAAAGGTCAGCTCGCGCAAGTTGACCGTCCCGCCGCCGCGTGTCGCCGTCGAACACCGCGGCGTGGAGCAACCCCGCGAAACGTCACCGAAGACTCCAAAGCCACCGGCCACCGAGCCGTCTCATCAGCCAGCGAATGAAGAGAAGGCCCGGAAGCACGAGCCGGAGATCATTCGCGGTGGCTCGAATAATCCGCAGCAACCATCCGGGGCGCCCAGTGAAACGGAAAAGAAGCAGCCAGAGAAACAGCCGATCGAATCGCAACCCGCCGAGAAGCCGCACGGCCAACCACCGCCCAGCGAGAAACCGCGCGTCGCCCCGCAACCAACCGAAAAACAGCCACCACGCGGCGAGACCCGCAAAGAAGAGCGCAAAGACGAGAAACAAGACCGCAAGGACGAAAAGGACAAGAAGGGCGACCAAGGCGGCAATTAGCCCAACGCCATTTCGCGGCGACTCACACTCAGCAGTTCACGAAGGCGCCGGCTTGTTCACCAGCCACATGTTCTCCGTCACTGTCCGCGGATTGGCGACCCATTCACCGTGACCGTCGCCAAACGTATAGCACGCGCCGTTATTATGCCGCACATAATCCAGAATCGTGTTCTGGTTGTTCTCCACCAGGTCCATGTAAAATTCCCCATTACCGTCCTTCTCCTCACCGAACAAAATCGTGCCGCTGGCGTCGGGCAAGCTGTCCAATAAAACGGAGTTGGGCGTGTTATAGGGAATGACGTCGTTGAAACCGTTGATGATGTAGCCGGTATTATTGTTGGTGTTGGAATAGGGATCGGCGTTTCGCTCGGTGGCATCATGCGACGCCGGGCAGTAATAAATGCCGGTGTTGTTGCCGACATACGGACGAAACGCCGCCGGCCAGCGGTCGTCCCCTCCCAGCCCGCGCGCGGGCAGCCACCCGTCATGGTCATCTGCAAACATCCGCGCCGCGAAATAGAGTTGCCGCTCGTGGTCGATGCATTGCGCCCGCAACGCCGATTGCTTGGCCTTTCCCAGGGCCGGCAAGAGCAGCCCGGCCAGGATCCCAATGATCGCAATCACAACGAGCAGTTCAATCAACGTGAACCCCTCGTAACGTTCAAAAACCGCCGGTTCCCTTTGCTTCATTGTTGTACGCCCACTCCTTGAAATATATTGTGTGCGGAAAACTTCAGCCAGTCAAGTTCACTGGGCCGCCAAACCGGCGGAACCCTGTAACCGTTCCCGCAGGCGGCTGAAACGCGCCGCCGTCTTGTTGTTGCGAATCGCAATCGCGAGGGCCTTCTTCGAGCCGACAAGAATGACCAATTTCTTCCCGCGCGTAATGGCCGTGTAAAGCAGGTTGCGTTGCAGCAAAATAAAATGTTGGGTCAGTAGCGGCACAATGACGCACGGATACTCGTTACCCTGCGACTTGTGGACGCTGATCGCGTAGGCGGGCAGCAATTCATCCATATCCGTGAATTCATACGGGACCTCCCGCTCATCGATCTGGACAATTACCTGCTGTTCGATCAGATCCAGGTGTTTCACCCGGCCCAGGTCGCCGTTGAACACATCCTTGTCGTAATTGTTGCGCACCTGCATCACCCGGTCACCGACACGGTACGTCCGACCGAGGCGCTGTACGTTCGGCCCGCTCGGGTTCAGCGTGGCCTGGAGTTCCCGATTCAGATTCTCCGAGCCGCACACTCCCTTGTGCATCGGCGTGAGCACCTGCACGTCGCGCATCGGGTCGAACCCGAATTTCTTCGGCACACGCTCGCTGCAAAGCGTCTTGATGGTGGACAAAACCTTCTCGGGGTCTTCCTCGGCGATGAAAAAGAAGTCGCTCTCCTCCGGCGCATCGAGAACGGGCAACTGCCCTTCATTCACGAGATGCGCGTTCGTGATGATGAAACTGTTCTTCGCCTGCCGGAAAATTTCTGTCAGCCGCACGACGGGAACGCGGTTCGAATCGATGAGGTCGCGGAGAAAATTCCCCGGTCCCACCGACGGCAACTGGTCCACATCGCCCACAAACACAACCGACGCCGTGAGCGGAATGGCCTTCAAGAGGTGATGGGCGAGGGGAATGTCGAGCATCGACGTCTCGTCGATGATGATGATGTCGCCTTTGAGCGGACTCCGCTCGTTGTGCGTGAACCCGCCCTCGCGCGGCTCGTATTTGAGCAGGCGGTGGATCGTTTGCGCCGCCGCGCCCGTCGCTTCGCTCATTCGCTTGGCGGCCCTTCCCGTTGGGGCCGCTAGCAACACCTTGCTGTTCTTGGCCTGCAGGATTTTGACGATGCTGTTGACGATCGTGGTCTTGCCGACACCCGGGCCACCGGTAATCACGCAAAGCTTCGACGTGAGCGCGGTCTTGATGGCGTTCCGCTGCGCCGCGGCGAGTTCCACGTCCGTCTTCTGCTGCACCCAAACCAGCGCCTTGTCGATGTCGATGCTCGGCAGCGTGATCGGCGCGGCATGCAATTCATGGACCTTGCTCGCGACGCCCCGCTCGGATTTGTAAAGCCCGGTCAAATAAACGTAGTCACTCTCGACGATGACCTCGCCCGCGAGCGCCAACAGGTTGATTGCGTTCTCGACCGGTGCCATCTCGACGTCGAGCAATTCCCGCGCGTGTTCAATGAGCTGCTCGCGCGGCAGGCACGTATGGCCCTCATCCGTCGCGCGGACTAGTGTGTGGACCACTCCCGCTTTCAGTCGATGAATGGAATCCTTCTCGATGCCCACCTTCGCGGCGATACCGTCCGCCGTGCGGAAACCGATGCCGGTAATGTCCTTCGCAAGTCTGTACGGGTTTTCGCGGACCACCGTGATGGCATTCTCGCCGTATTCCTTGTAAATCTTCGCCGCATGCGCGCTGCCGATGCCGTGGCCTTGCAGGAAGATCATGATATCGCGCACGCTCTTCTGCGCCGACCACGCTTCCTTGATACGCTTGGCCCGCTCCGGCCCGATCCCTTCCACTTCGCGGAGTCGCCCCGAAAACGAATCGATCACCTCCAGCGTCTTCTCGCCGAATTTATCCACGATGCGGTCGGCAAACGCATCGCCGATACCCTTGATCAACCCGCTGCCAAGGTACCGCTTGATGCCGACAATCGTGCGCGGCAGCACCGACTCAAACCGCTCCACCGCAAACTGCCGCCCGAACTGCTTGTGGTTGATCCAACGCCCCTGCGCGCGCAACGTCTCCCCCACATTCAGCGCCGCCAAATTGCCGACAATCGTAACCGGCTCCACCCGCCGCGCCCCGCTCTCCGGCAAAAGCTGCGCGACCGTGTAATGGTTCTCCTCGTTGGAATAAATAATCCGTTCGAGCGTCCCCTCGACAGTCTCCAGCGGTTCATTGGAAGGCATCGCCATCTTCGCTCACAATGTTAACAAATCTCATCCAGCCGCGCTTGCGAAATCCCCAACAGCGGTCGGTCGCCGTGCCGACACAAACCGGAAAAACGAACCGGATTCACTTTTCCGCGCGCATTTACGCAAGCAACTGTGCGGCCGTATGTTACAAGCGTATCTGCCAATTTTCCAATCCGGTTCGTTTCGCAAAAACACATGTTTCGAGGTCCTCCTCGTCCGCCATAGCCTTGGCGACGGCGGATGCTCGTGACTCCTCTCGCCTCTCCCCTCCGGGGGAGAGGGTTAGGGTGAGGGGAATCTGCCGCAATCCGTCCTCTCGAGCCAGGCCACGGCGTGCCGCCATTCGGCGGCATCCGCGGTTCCGAGACCGGGACTCTGTCGCCGTGCCGGCACACGCCCCGACCGCGTACATGGCCTGAAGGTGGGTTTTCCACCCCATTTTGCCTCTCATTTTGGGTTCGTTTTCGGCAAATACACCCACTTTAGGCCCCCAAATTGGGTTCGTTTTGGAAAACGAACCCAATTTATTTTCTTATTTCAAAATCCATAAGCCCTTGCAACCATGGCAAATACGCGTGCATTTTCGCAAAATCAATTTGGGTTCGTTTCGCAGAAACACATGTTTCGAGGTTTTCCTCGTCCGCCATAGCTTTAGCGACGGCGGATGCTCGTGACTCCTCTCGCCTCTCCCCTTGGGGGAGAGGGTTATGGTGAGGGGTATCCGAGCCCCCAATCCGTTGCTCCACCGCCGTGCCGCATCGGCTTTCAACTGATCCTTGGTCATCGCACGTATTATATCATTATCGGAATCCGATTGCCAGAAGAATTTGTAGTGCAGCACTGGTTGCACGAACAGCCGCTACCTAGCCTTCGTGGCAACCCTTGCTGAGGGGGTGGGGCCTGGAGATCATTGAAAGATGTTTGTGCTTTGCTTGCATCTCTATCAGGCGTTTAATAAAGCGTTTAGAGGCGCTAGCACGTGTTGAGCGGAATCATGAAAACGACAGCACTAATTCTCCTGGTGAGCTTGGCACTCGTCGGCTATGCGACGGCGGACAATCTTGTGGATCCCAAACTGGCACAGAAGGCGGAGGTTATTCTTCGCGTCAAGCTTCTCGCGCAGGGCGAAGCTGACAAGTATGCATGGTATGAGGTTGAGATTCTGAAAGTCCTCAAGAATGAGTCAGGAGAGACGTTCGATAAGAGATTGAAGGTTGCCGCATACAGTTGGAGGCCGGGAGTCACGGAGGGCGAGTCCACCGTATACTTGGAGCGATACAGCACGACGGACAAAGGGCTGTGGAAATTAATCGGCGGCGAAGCCGACACTGGAGTCTCTACGCACCCAGTGGAGGCGCATTCTGGGACCGATCTTGCCGCCTCGATGACGGACAAGCAGATTCTTCGGGCTATCGGTTATGATCCAGACACACTGACATCCAGCCGCAACGACGGCAAGGACGGCTACAGTATGGTCTACTCTAACGAGACGACGCTTGTATTTGTTACGCGCTCTGTTGTTTCTGGCGTCATCGTTCTTCGAATGCGGCCAGAAGAGCAGAAGCAAGAGTGGTTGCTAGGAAAACCGTAGAAATCTAACCTGCCCTCGGAAGTTCAAACCGCAACGTTCGCAAACCGTCCAAAGGGGGGACTCCTTTTTTGTTCTTTTCGTGTCGTTCGATCAGGCGTTTAATAGAATAAGCGTGAAGACTTATCTTAATCCCAAGGTTCTGACGATGCTGGGACTGCTGCCTTGGTTGGTATACTTTGTGGATGTTCGCAGTCAGGGCTACCCGCAGTTCGTCGTACTTCCTCTCTACGCGCTCTACCCTGGGCCCCTTCACGAAGTTTGGACTCGCACACCGGAAGTTTACGCCATAGGGATCGCCGTCGGTGCGATTCTGCTGCTACTGGGCCTGGGAGGCCTTGTTCTGAAACCGAAACGGCTCGCGTTTGTAGCAGCGGTCATTTTCGACGTGAGCATATTGGTTTTGGTTATTGCCGTTTGTATCCGACATGGGTTTGAGAAGGTCTAGGAATTCCATAGAGCCAGCCTGCTATTTCAAACCGCAAGGTTCCCAAATCGTCCAAAGCGGGGAGTCCGTTTTTGTGCTTTCCTCGCGGTCCCATCAACGGCTTAATAAGATGATGGTGTTGAGGCCCGCGTATCGAGGTTGACACATTCGGGAGCGCGGTCTACGCTGAACTCAGCGTACGGAGTTTGTCCTAATACACTGTTGGGCGAACAAATGCTAAACCTCTGGCCAGCCCTGATTACAGGAGTGCTCCTTGCCATCCTTGGCTATTGTCGGCGAAACGTGCGCCTACGCCTTACTAGTTCTCGACGGCAAGCGAACGAACCAAACAACAAGGATGAACTGCGTAAGTCACTCGATGAATTGATCGACTTCCTCACGAAGCATGAGCTATTCAGATGGGTCTCGCACCTACGCCAAGTTCGGACCGAGCTTGGTAGTTTGGACACAGAGCAAGGAGCACTATCACGCCTTAGCGATATGTTCGGCGGCATGGGTTCGCTAAACGATCTTGTGTTCGATACGAGGGAAGTAGATCAAGAATGCGGCCGATTATTAGACGCCGTGTTCCGCGACATGAAACTATACTTTGGCACAGAACAGCATCGAGCTCTTTGGAGAAAGCTCGAAGAAGAGCACAAGGACGACGAGATCCCCCCGAGGGTCAATCACGCATTTCGGAAAGAGTAAAAAAATAGGTGCAGCAAATGCGAGTCCTCCCCATCGCATGACGTAATGCGATTATACGAAACGCGCCAATGCACGCATTCACACAACGGCTTGCCGAGCGAATTGAGCAGCCACAGCCGGAGGAACCGCGGTTACAATCGCGTCAATTCCGCCACGGCCTCGCAGTGCGCGGTTTGGGGGAACATGTCGAACGGGGTGACGCGCTCGAGTTTGTAGCCGGACTTGATCAATTCTTTGATGTCGCGTGCTAACATCGCGGGCGCGCATGAGACGTAGATGATCTTCTTGGGCTTTTGCTCGCGCAAGGTCTTGAGCACCACCGGCGCGCAGCCGGAACGCGGCGGATCAAGAATCAAACACGTCTCATCGAGTTTGCATTGGCGTAGCGTGTAAAACAGCAGCCGCTCGGTCTTGCCCGGATAGAAATCGTAACTCGTCAGGCCAAGTCGCTTGGCATTCTCATTGGCCGCCTTGATCGCTTTCGGGTCCTCCTCGATTCCATAAACATGCTGCGCGCGGTCCGCCAGCATCAAGGCGAAGAGGCCCACGCCGCAGTACGCATCGACCAGAACCTTGCAGCCGCTGGCGGTGAAAATATTGCGGGTGTGTTTCAGCGCCAACTCGATGACCTCGCGGTTGACCTGGAAGAATGAACCCAGGGGCACCTGCAACGTCTTGCCCAGAATGGTTTCAGCAATTGTGTTGTGGGTAATCGGCAGTTCGGCGTCAGGATCCTCATCGAGCGAATCGACATGCGTCCGCCGAGCTTCCGAGTAGGACCAAACTTCACCCATCGCGTTGCTGCGGATGGTGACGTGCACATCTTCCAGCGATTGCTGGCTGATCTCCGCGAGCTTCGCGTTCACTTCCTCGCGAGCGATGGGACATTGGTCGATGGCGAGAATTGACCGACCGCGCGGGCTCCAGAAACCGGGCTTGCCGGGCCCGTGCACGACAATTTTATTGCGGTAATGGTAATCGCGCGGCGAACCGACCACCGCTTCGATGGGCGCGTTCTGGATTTTTCCGATGCGCCCGAACACATCAGCAATCTGTTTGCGCTTCAACTCCAACTGAAACGCGTACTCGATGTGCTGGTACTGGCAGCCTGCACACCTCATGTAATACGGACAGCGCGGTTCAACCCGCCGCGGTGACGGCGTGATCACGCGCACGAGATCCGCCGTGGCATAGCGACGCTTGACCTCCACGATCTCCACTTCCACCCGTTCGCCTTCCACGACGAAGGGCACGAACACCACAAAGTTGTCCACGCGCCCGATACCGTCGCCGCCAAACGCGACCGTGGTGATGTCGAGTTCGACGCGCTGGCCGGGTTGGAGAATGGGAGTTGTTTCTGTTTCCATGTGCGGGGTGAATCCTAGACGCGGACGGCTGCGATTACAAACCGCTCGTGCGGGAATCTTGCAGGATGCCGTAACTGCTGGCCAGCGACCAGATCCACGCCAGGAAAAAGAGCGCCAGCCCGAGGAAACAAAGCCCCGAGTGCGGGCCGAAATCCTCCGGCAGACTCCCCAGTTTTATCCCCGTCCGCACAAACGAAGACGCCCACACCATCATCAGCACAAAACCGGTTTGCGAGACAACCAACTGCAACACACCTTCCAGTCGGCGCCCGGCCGCGAATGTGCCCACTCCCGGCAGAACCAGATTGCCCAGGACAAAGCCCCAGGCCTTCTGTCGACTGCGTCCGTCCCCGGCGGGTTGCTCAAGGATTTTGGGCGGGAGGTTGGACGCCAAAGATATCCTCGTAAGCGTACATCAACGCGGCCTGGGCGATTGCCGAGGTGACGAGCAGACCGACACAGCAGGCCAGAACGCCAGCCAGCGCCACCAGAGCGCAAACAATCAGAAACCCAAACATCAACCACCAGTGCTTGGTGACCACCTTGCGGCTCAGTTCCATCGCGGGCCAGAAATCGATCTTCTTATCCATCACCAGCGGCAGGACAAACACCCAGCTGACCGCCAGGTAAATGCCAGGCAGAATGCAGAACACCATCCCAACACCGCTCAATAATCCGGAAACGAGCTTGGCGAGCATCAGCGGCACGAAGGCCGTGCTGAATCCGATGAACGCATCGCCAAAAACGGCCGGCTGTCCCCGGATCTTTTTCAGGTAGAGCGCATACAAGCCGCCCATCATCGGACCGCCGATGATCAGCGCAATGAGTATCCCCAAATAAGGGATGCAGCATCCGCTGGCAATGACCCCGCCCACGAACGACGCGCCGATCAAGAGCCAAAAATCGCTTTTCACGAGTTCCCAGCCGCGGCTGATGCACCCTCCGATGTCGATGGTGTAATCTCGCGCCAGGATCTGCGCCGCCAAAGCCTCCGGATCGGCCGCACCCACCACCGGCGGCGTTGTTGGAGCCGCGCCAGCGCTGCTGAGCGTCGCGGCGAACTCAGGAATCTCCGCGAGGGTTTTCCACTCGGTGCTGCCTTCGGGTTGCACCTTGGTCTGCGCGTTGGCGCGGCCTTCACGAATCCATTGATGCACCTGCTCGACCGTGACCGG
>DATLVI010000001.1 GCA_035577545.1 Verrucomicrobiia bacterium | reverse complement strand
ATCCGGGTGGATTGAGCATCCAGGGTGCTCGGCCCAAACTTTCCCAATCGTTGTGGATGTTTCCTGCGGCGCTCTGAACGATCTCTATGCGGTCTGTCGCGATAATATTCGTTAGAAGTGTTGGAGGCGCGGTTTTACCTTCAGGTAAAGGCACGACTGCAACATCGAGCTCACCCGCGATCAGCCGGTTAAATAATTCGGGCGTGCGCTCGCTCAACAGCAGCAGTCTGACCTTGGGGTATGTTTCAGTCAGTGCCCGAATAGGTTCGATAAGCGTCCCCTCGGCGAGGGGATGCGCGAGCCCGATACGCATGAGGCCGTGAG
The DNA here is from genome assembly GCA_035577545.1 of Verrucomicrobiia bacterium. Lineage (NCBI taxonomy): Bacteria > Pseudomonadati > Verrucomicrobiota > Verrucomicrobiia > Verrucomicrobiia bacterium. Next base: position 2,399 of record DATLVI010000001.1, on the reverse strand, counting down.
GTTCGGCGTCGCGCGACGCAAGAGAGTTCAGCGCCTCCGCCCGCTGCAGCAGATCTCGCGCTTGTTCAAGCACCTTGGAGCCCAGCGAGTTCAGGCGCGGCGGCTTTACCGAGCGGTCGAGCAACTCAGCACCCAATGCAGCCTCCAGCCTTTGCAGTTGCCGGGTTATAGCGGATGGTGTCCGCAATAGACGATCGGCTGCACCGGCAATGGACCCGGCCTGGGCAAACTCTACGAGCGCGCGTAAATCATCGAGCAAGGGAGCCTCCTAAAGTACTCCTAAAACCTCCTCCCAACGAATAGCAGAATCGTGCGTAAATGGCAACATTATCGTGATAATAATGAACTTGTGGAACGTGTCGATCCTCCCTTACAAAGAGCAAGAAGTTTAGGAAACCCTGGAGACACATGATTGACTTCCACATGAAGAAGATTCTGACTCAGTACGGGGTGTGCGCGCTTGTGGTCGCTCTGATGGTGCCGTTGGCGGGGGCGCAGTCGCAGCCGGCAGGATTGCAGGCCGCCTTCGCAAAAGATGCCGGAACGCTTTCGGACAAATTCACCGGACTCGCACGCGTTATGTCGGGCAAGTACGACTGGAAGCCCGCCCAGGGCGTTCGCTCCGTCGCCGACGTCTTCAACCTGATCGTTAAAGAGAACGGCCTGCTCGCCGGCGTGCTTTCGGGCACACCGAATACTGGGGCATCGCCCGCGCCCATCACCGATCCGGAGAAAATGCAGGAAGCTCTGAAGGCTTCTTACCTCAAATTGCAAAAAGCGATTGCGGCACTCTCCGAAAACGACCTGCAGGCGCCGGTGAAACTGTTCGGAAGAGACATGACGAAGCAGGGCGCGCTGATGCTAATTCTCGAAGATCAACACGAGCATCTGGGGCAGTCGATCGCGTACGCGCGCAGCAACGGCGTGGTTCCGCCGTGGTCTAAATAGGACCGCTGCAAACGGGTGACCAAATAAGAGTCTGTGTATTGACCGAAAAGAGCGTCTTCATGGGGACTTTACTTCAGGATGTTCGACATGGTTTGCGCATGCTGGTCAAGAAGCCCACCTTCACGATCGTGGCAGTCCTGACGCTGGCTCTGGGCGTGGGGGCCAACACGGCGATCTTCAGCATCGTGAACGCTGTGTTGCTTCGTTCTCTTCCGTTCCGCGACCCCGACCGTCTTGTAAGGATCTACTTTAACAACCCAGGGGTAGGACTGCGGGGCGTTCGGTTTTCCGTGCCGGAATTCGACGATCTTAGAACGCAGACGAATGTGTTCGAAGATGTGAGTGTCATCGTTTACGGCCCCACAAACTTGACCGGCGCCAAACAGCCCGAACACTTGGAAATGATGGAGGTTTCTCCCAACTACTTTTCCATGCTCGGCGCCACTCCCGAACTAGGACGCTTATTTGGTCACCAGGATTTCGCGCTCGGTTTCGCACCCGTGGTCGTGATCAGCGATGCGTTGTGGCGCCGCTCTTATGGGGCTGATCCTGGCGTCCTCGGCCGCAGCCTCCGCCTCGATAACGATCTATATACGATTGTAGGTGTACTTTCTCCCGGATTTCGCAACCCCGGACCGACCATTCCAGTCGTGGAGGTGTGGATTACCTGCGGATACAGTGCCGATCCGTTCCCACCGCCAGCGCGTAGCCTGCGCATATTGCCCGGGGCAATCGGCCGTCTCAAGCCGGGCCTCACTGTAGCGCAAGCTCAGGCGCGGCTTGATGCCATGGCTGCCAATCTGCGCCGCGATTTTGCGAATGATTATCCTCCGCAAGCGAAATGGACGGTTGAGGTTGTGCCGTTGCAGCAATCGTTGGTCGGTAAGGTTCGACCGATGCTGGTCGTGTTGATGGCTGCCGTAGTCTTAATCGTTCTCGTCGTGTCTCTGAACATTGGTAGTCTGCTTCTGGCGCGCGCCTCCGGACGACAGCAAGAGATGGCAGTGCGCGCGGCGATGGGAGCGAGCGGGGGCAGGATGATCCGGCAGATGCTCACCGAATCGCTGTTGCTGGCTTTCATCGGAGGAATCGCAGGGCTTACGACTGCGGTGATTACGCTGAAAGCCGTCTTGCGATTTGTGCCGGCGAATCTTCCGCGGCTAGGCGAGGTAAACATTGATTGGCGGGTGCTGGGATTTGCGTTACTGATTTCTCTCGCGACCGGTCTGCTGTTTGGGCTGGCCCCCGCGATCCATTCCTCGAAGGCCGGACTTGCGGGTACGATGCGCGAAGGCTCGCGCGGCTCGGGTTACAGCGCGAAGGCGGGGCGCATGCGCGACGCGCTGATGGTGTCGCAGCTGGCTTTTGCGGTAGTGCTGATGATCGGCGCGGGACTCCTATTGGAAACGCTGCGCGATTTGTTGCGGCAGAATCCGGGCTTCAATCCATCG